>NZ_CP012553.1 GCF_004803855.2 Campylobacter sp. RM16192
ATGGAAAAAGAGTTGTCCAATAAAATACCGGAGATAATAACCGACCCAAGAAAGACATTTGCCTTTAAATTTAGAATGGGTCTGTTTTGGTTGTTTAAAATAGGCTATTGGATAGTCCAAAGCGCAACTATTGTATATCTGCTCTTTGTTCAGCTTTTAGGCAAGCTCACTTATTTTTTTGTTGAAAAAATTGCGGCGAATGGACTTTATGGCACAAAAACAGCAGATGAAGCAAATGAAAATTTAGCCATCTTAGCCCCTTTGGCTTGGGGGCAAGGGTTAAATAAAGTCCTAAATTTCGTATATTTTAGTAATCCGTTTTTTGTCTTTATCTTGGTCTATTACGGAATCTATTTTTATGTCAATCATACTTTTTTCTTGATGGTCGGTGCGCCGCTGCTTGCCGTTGTTATACTTACGGTAAGAGGAAACGCTTATACGATAAGCATAGCTCTGGTTTTGGCAGCTACTATGCTTTTAATAGTGGGCATCCTCTTTGCTTATTGGACTACAATTAGACATAACTATCAAGATTTCTTCGATATAGGTATGTATATAGTTATTGCAGCCTTCATTGTAAAATCATTTTTTGTAATGTTTTCCGTATTTCCGCAAGATATGGAGCAAGCCGAAAAAGCGTGCAAACAGCCTGTATTTCTTCCGTTTTTATTCTTAAAAAGAGTATTTGACTTTAAGGTAACGCCGTTTATAGGAATTTTATATGTTCTTGGAGCTTACAAGATTATAACTTTGATAGTTAAGCACATAATGCTAAAAGACTACATAGACTATCAGCTAATATCTGATGCCAAGAGCATATTTGCGCCTATAATTGATATAACAACGAATAGCCCAAGAGTAAATTTGGAATGGAGCTATACTACTTATGACGATGCAACTGCAAGAAGCGTAATCATACAAAGCATAGATGGATATAAAAGATATATCCGATGGAGATTAGATGAGATGATAGAAACTATCGTCTTTTACTCTTGTGTCTTTACGGGAGCAAGAGCAGCCGGAGGATATTTAGTCCTATATAGGCTAACAAGAGATGGCTTAGAAAGTCAATTAAAGCGTCTGTTTGGCGGCTTTGGAAACATATATACAGATATGTGGTTTAAAAGATGGTTTTTACACTCCTTATTCTCTGCCGTATTTTTTGCGACAGCCTATAAGTTATTATGGTTTGGTTATTATCCAAACACTGAGGAGCAATATGTCAATCAGTATGAAAAAGAGCTAAGAGAAAAAGCAATCAAGCAATACGATGAGTGTATCGACCAAAATTTTGATAGAGAGCCGGGATATGATTACATACTAAAACTAAAAAGCAACGGTCAGTATTGTCCTGATACAGACTCTTTTTATAATCAAATTAAAAGAGAAGAAGAGAGAAAATGGAGCAATCATTGGAACGTAAGAGTTATTGATAAAGAAAAATAGTTTTAATGTTGATCTTTTTATGTAGGCATTTTTGTTAATATATAAATTTAAATTTATTAAATAAGTTAATATGATGTGAATAACTATCTAAGAATAAGATATATTAGTATTTTTGTTTGAATTTTATTTTGGAAAAAAAACAAAAAAATATGTTTATTTTTTGGAAAAATAACAAGGATTGTAATAAAAATTTGGAAAAATAACAAATATATAACTTACAATATAAATAGGCTTTTTTAACTAATATACTTTAATTCATGATCTAAGCATCAACTATAACAGCCATAAATACGATATTCTACCAAAATATTGAGTTTGCCTATATAGTGCTAAATACAGTAAAATTTGGAAAAATAACAAATTTTACCCTACTTTTTGGAAAAAAAACAAGAATAAAGCTTGTTATTTACGCTGTTAATAAGCCCGATTATCTTCTCTAAATGCCTTAAATTCGATAATTTGGAAAAATAACAACTATAAAATTAACAAAAAACGTCTCTTTATTTTGGAAAAATAACAAACAAATTTTACTGAATTTTACCACCTATTAGCTAGATAGTTTCATTAAAGAACCCTAAAATACGTGTCTTAGAAAAAATAACAAGTATCAAAGTTCCTAAAATAGGATACTTTGGAAAAATAACAAAATCAAGATAGCGCTAAATACAGTAAAATTTGGAAAAATAACAAATTTTACCCTACTTTTTGGAAAAAAAACAAGAATAAAGCTTGTTATTTTTCCAAAGATTATGCTATACTTTTTAAAATTTTTAGGAGTTTTTATGGAATTCAAAGGAAACGAATCTATATCAACAATAGATAATGACGTTGAATTCAAAAAAATTCTTAAAGCAAATTCTGTCATTCGCGGCTGGGTTGTAAATCCAGCGAATCTAAAAGAAAAGCCTAAGCAGCTTAGTTTATACGAAAAAAGAGTGTTAAATTTTTTGCTTAAATGCTTTCAACAGTGTTATAGAAATAACCCGGAAAGTCTGAGAGAATTTAACACGATTGTTTTTCCATTTGAACTGTTTAAAAATACTGTGGATGACAACGCTGATTATCGTAGAAAAATAAAAAACGCCCTACACTCTTTGAATACTAAAAGTTTTGTTTTAAAAGATTTTATTGAATTTGGAACCGGGAAAAGACTAGGTGACTATACTACAACTCTTGTTAATAGCTTTTCTGTTTATCAAGAAGACAAAAATATGCTAAGAGTGACTATCCCTGCCCCATTAGCCGGAACTTGTTGCCAAAAACTAGGGTATTATACACATCTTGACTTTAAAACAATCAACTCCTTTACTAGAAAATATGCTTTAAATTTATATGAATATCTTGTTTCAAAAATACAATTCTTTTCAAATGAGCGTAATTTTAAAGATGAAATTTCATTTAAGATAGACGAACTTGAGAATATTTTTGAGTTCAAAAGCTCTGAATTAAAGGATGATTATACTTTAAATTCTTTGCTTGCCGATAAAAAGCTAGGCGATATTATGGATTCTATAAAAGAAACTATAAATTTAAAGAATTATGAGGTATTATCAAAAGACTTGAAGCTGGTTGTTTTGATAGATAAAGATGTTTATTTAAAATTCCAAACGATGCCACCTGATGTTGTTGATCTAGCGCTTGAGAAGTTTTCTAATTTAATAGATGCCGATGTTTCATATCCTGCCGATAATCAAGTAGTTTTTACTCTTGATAAAACCAAAATGATTGATACTATGGCAAATTTTTTAAATATCTTGGCAAAAAATTGCCCTAATCAACTATTACTAGATGCCGATGAGGATAAAGTTAAATACGGCGACATTGCTGTAAATTCTAAAGGAGATTTTTACTATTTAAGAAAAGATGCCTCTATGCCTCTCATAAAATATAAGCAAAAGAAAAAAATTCTAAATTTCTTATATAAAAATCACTATGAACGTCTAATGAAAAAATGTAAGCAAACTATTGTTCTTGATGCAGAGTGTGAAGAGTTACAAATCTCAATAGAAAATCAAGAGAGAAACGATATAGCTGAAACCATAAAATATTTTATTGGCAGGAAACTTTACTCAGCAAAAGCTGATTCTACATTTGAAATTGTTAGCTTGAGTGTTGATGATAAAAAATCCATTGAAGGGGAGTTTAAAATTTTAGCCGGTTTGATTAATATAGAAACCAAACAAGAGGTGCATAATAGTTTTAATAGCCTAGAACAGTTAAAGAAAACCTTAGAAAAAAGTCGCAAGAAATTTGAACAGGATGCAAATTTGTTTGATGATTTTTAGCCATATATACCATTTTAATTCCTTTTCTAATATTAGCAATAGGTCTGATTGAAATTGATTTTTTAAGGCGCAATACATGAACAAAGATAAACTCAGATTGAATCCGTTAAAATATAAAACTTATATATCTAATATACGATGTCCTCGTTGCCAAAAAGGCGTTTTAGTAAGAAATTTAAGCAAAAAAGGGATTTTTTGGTGGGGCTGCACTAATCTTAAAAATGGTTGTCGTGTGATGTATTATGACAACAATGGAAATCCAAAAATATAAAAATATAATTATAAATTTTTTATAGCTATTTAACTCTTTGCTTTTTTGTATTCCCTATCTTTTCTTTTGGTGTTAAGAGCAAAAGCTTTTCAAGCTCTTCAAGCCTTCCAAAATTTCTCATTACTTTAATAAAGTTAATCATTGAAATACTACCTTTTTGCTCATAATTTGAGTAAGTTGTTGGGGAACTAAGGTTTGCTTCTTTTGCAAAATCTATCTGTTTTTTATTTTGAGAAATTCTTAGCTCTTTTGCTCTGATAGCTAAAACTATTGCTATCTCTTCGTCTGTTAGAGTTCCAAAAGAACTATTTGGATTTAGTTTATTCTTAAGTTTTTTTTTGATTTTTGACTGCGAGTTTTGTAACTTCTGTAAAAGATCATTGCTCATTACAACGCTCCTTGCAAAGTTCTTGTTTTTGTATGTTCTAAAATTTGTCTTTGTTTTATTTGACCTACATTATAGTGTTTAAGTAGCTTTGGCAGCTCTATATCTCTTAAATTTTTCATCTTGACTAAAGAGTCAGCAGCAAATTCTAAATCAATTGAAAATTCAGTTGCTAGTGTCGTAATATCATCAATATTTATTGAAGATAGAGCTTTACCGTAAAGAGATAGTTGGTGTTCTGCCGTATGTCTCTCTCCTTTTGCAAATGTTAAATCATAGGCAGGAGTAGCTTTCCATTTAAAATCACTATGACACATAAAAGAAAAATTCCTGCTATGATCGTCTTGATTTACAAACATATAATTAAACAGCATTTGCAAGAAAAGCTGCTTTAGGCTATCTAGTGCCCCTAGCCTTACCGCTACCCTTAAGAGATCTTCGTATCCTATGCTCCTCGGAATATTGTAATCCAAATGAAGTAAGCCTGCAAGAGAGTGAACGTGGTATCTCGTGCCGCTTGGTTCTATATCAAATCTTTTTGTTATAAAATGGTGTTTTTTGTTAGTTTCTACTAAGTGGCAATCCATCATATTGATCCCACTTTTAATAGCAAGAACATGATAAATATACTCTATTTTAGAGTATGTTGATTTGTTTTCATCATTATTTGATGTGTCGTCATATTTTATAATGGCATGCATAAATCCATCTTTGAGCGGTTTGGTTCGATCGCCTAAAAAAATTTCTTTAGTATCGAGATTTATAGCTCCAATAGCTTTACTTCTAGCTCCCCCTACAAAAGAGTGGGCACTTATTAGAAAAGCATCTTGTAATAATTTATACTCCCCTCCCCTCTTTATCTTTTTAGCCTCTTCAAATATGTGCTTTAACTCTATAGTGTCAATAAGCTCATTCTCTTTTTCCATAGAAGGCTCGTAAGTAACAGCTCCTACTCCCCTATTTCCTATAAAAAGCAGCTTGTCACTTACAGTAGGATATTTATTGGATTTTTTTAAAAAAAAGTCTTTTAATATTTCGTTACCAAAATTGCCCGGTAATGAATCACTAACAAAGCCTGCAACCCGCTCTAGGTGAACTAAACTTGTTGTGTCTATCTCTTTTTGATTTGCATTTATCATTAAAGGGCTTGCTTTATGGCACCAATCATCTATTTGTTCAAGATAGACATTGTCCGATTCTTGATACATATTTGCTATGTGCTTTCCAAAAATAGATATTAAAATTTTTTGCATACTCTGTCTTAATTATTAAATATTTGTAATTATATCCAATTTTACAAGATAACTACAAATATTTATGGTTTTATTAAAATTTATTAACTAATTTTTGTGCAATTATAAAACCTTTAATAATTTTTAAGAACCGAATTTGTTTTTATTTTCATTTCTGCAGTGTCAGTTTTTATAAGAATCAAAGACTGATATATGTAGGCTCAATTAATTTTTATTTGTGGCATAAATTAGTGTTGATATCTAATTATAATATTATATTAATATTTAAATAATATCTTATCAATATTAGAAATAATATTATTATTGACTAAAATTAAAGCAAAGACTATTTTGTATGCTTTATTATATGAAACTTAATGGTATCAACAATTTGTTAAAATAATAAATAATTAGCTGATCAAATCGCTTTTTGATATAGTTTGAAGGAATGGACTTAAAGGCAAAAATGAAGAAACTTATCATCCTTGTATTTATCATTTATTGCGTGGCTTGCTACAAACTACAATAAGGCAGAAAATTTAATTGTAGTTGGTTCGATTTTAGTTATAATCGGTATGATAATTAGTTTTTTGATTATTAACAAAGAAATTGCTAAAATTCTAAAAGAAATTAGAGATTTAAAAAAAATAAAGGAGTAAAAAATGATTACTTATTTTGTTGTAGGCTCTATTGTTTTTGCCTTTTGTATGATAATTTACTCCGCAATAAAAACCGCTTATAGCTCATAAGAAAGAGGTATCAGCCGCCAAAGCAGCCGATACTATAAGAGCCGATATTATGAGGGAGAGAGAAAGTTTCATTTTCCGAATTTTTCTTCTCTATATATAATAATGATTACCCCACCTGTAACCATCAATACCTATTGCATCAAATCTTAGATGACCCTTAGTAGCCTTTTTCTTTAATGCACCGTATTTTTTAGCGTTGTCCATATCTCCCAGCTCGGCATATATAATAGACAAAAACTCGCATTGTCCCTTATCGCTTAATTTCTCGCAACCAAATTTAAGCATATTAGTAGCCTCTTTATCGGCTATAATCTCTTTTGCTGCTTTTGATATGCGGGACTCATCTTTTTCTCTGTATAACTTGGCAGCCACAATGTCAATAGCTACGATTTTGCAAGCACCCAGCACTTTCTTTTTATAGCAATACTCAGGCACAGTCTTTGTATAAAATTTCTCAAAATCGCCCTTGTTTAAGATGACTTTATTTCTTTCTGCTGCTAAACAATAAGCTTCATTGTCTTCAGTGGCACATTTTTTTGTAAATTTTTAATGTCGTTTTCCAGCACGTGAGGATGCTTGATGCTATTTGCTATTGCCATATCGGTCGTATAATCATACGTGTCTTTGGCATTTAAATTTAGACTTAAAAAACCTAATGCCAATAAGCAAGTAGCCGTAAATTTAATTAATTTCATTTAATTCTCCTTTGATATTTTAAAAATTTTATTATAAATTTCTACTCTTTGCAATACCATTTCCTTTTTTTGCTCATAATAATAGTGCCTTAATTTCACATAGGATATTTATTTTACATAGGTTTTTGTTTAGTTTTCTTGCACAAATTTATCTAGTTTCTCTTTTATGTTTGGAAGGTAAGATCTGATTATCTCTTCTATAATAGGCAAATTTACACCCTCGTAATCATGAGCTATAGCATTTCTTACTCCACGAAAACCTTTAATATCTTCTTTTGAGAATAGGGTTAATATTTCTATATTGAGGTTATCTTGAATTTTTTGTAATTGCTCGTTGCAAGCTATTAGGTGCATAAGAATAGCCGGACGATACAAAATTTCATCTTCTAGTGCTTTTACTATCCCGCCTGCATTGTTGCAAATATCAAGAATAGTATTTATTTTTTTTGAAATAAGTTTAATTCGTTCAAGATCTTCCGTGTTATACATAAATAACTCCTTGCAGTAATCTTTGTTTTTTTTCTTCACTCATTGAGGCTGTATCACAAAGATCGGCTGAAATTTTAAAGCGTTTCATTATTCTGCTTCTTAACTCTTCAAGATAGATGATGGCTTTGATACCGCCACCTGCTTTTTGTATGGTCTCTTCGCTACTTTCGATCACAACATCAATATCAGAGGCTATATTAGCCTTATCTTTTGCATAGCTTCCAAAAAGCCCTACTTTTTTAATTCCAAAGCTTTCAAGCTCTGGCTTTAGCGATCTTAAAAACTCTAAAATTTCTTCTTTTGTCGGCATGTTATATCCTCCTTTCTTTTACTAGGTTGTAATAAAACTATTATTAAATTTTTCAGCCACTAGCTTTAAATTTGAAAATTTTTGTTCTTGCTCGTTTTCAATAAACTCGCTATTGTCATATATAAAAATTTTATCGCATATAGGCATTATCTTTTCTAAATTTTCAAAACTTTTAGAAAATCTACGTTCCAGTATAGCTTCGTCAATACTGTGTCCATTCCTGCTAACCCTTATTGCTACTCTTTGTTTTGATAGTTCTACACTATCAAGCTTCACATAGTAAAGTGTAATGTGATAGCCTTTTTCTTTGGCTTCTTTGATAAATTTTACTATACCCTTTCCGCTTAAAGTAGTTTCGATATTAAAATCTACTCCACGTTCTAAGTAATATTTTCTAAGCTTTAGGGCTAATTTCCCTGCTCTCGTTTGATCGTCCCTATTTCTCCAATCGCCAAACTCTCTTACTATCTCGTCCGAATTTATCCTAGCTCCGTAAAAGTTCAAATTTTCTAGCTGCCTAATGTAAAATGTGCTTTTACCAGCTCCATTAACTCCAGCAAAAATGTATAAATTCTTCACTACTTACGCCTTGAATATTTATTACTTTTTATTTCTGATTTTTCTTCGTTAAGAATTTGCTGTATATATTCATCTACATTTTTTATCAAAAATTTTCTATCCTCTTTTGATAATTTATCTAACTGTTGATGATTAAAATCAGTTAAGGCTTTTAAAGTATCGGAGGCTAAAAGAGTGGTATCAAAAAATCTATACATCTCTAAAATACCTTCTTGTAAAGTTATATCGCTTCTTTTTAGAATTTCTGCAATATCTATATAATCTTTAAGCTCTATTCGTTCAAACAATACTTTTAATTTAGTCGCTAATAATGATTTTAAATCCGCTACTTTTAACACATTATCTAAATCAAAATAACCGCTTTTATTGACAAATTCTAAATCTCCAAAAAAAGAAATTTTTACATTGTCTTTTTCAAAAACTAAAGAATTTGGCGTATTTTTAAGAATAGTATCAAAACCTAGTTTTTTCAATATCTGGTCTTTTAATCGTTCGTCTAATACACTGCTTGAAAAAAAATCAAAATCAACCGAAAATCTATGTCCTAGTTGTAAGGCTATTGCTGTTCCGCCAAAAAGGATAAATCCTTTATCTTTTGCAAAATCTAACTTTGGATAAATCTTTTGTTGTTCTTGAGGTAAAATTTCATAGTAAATCATTTAAATTCTCTTTTTGGTAGAGGTTTCATATCTTCTTTAATTCCTAAAACTAAATGCCAAAAATTCCAATTTCTATCATCAAACCAACCAGGCTTAGCATTTCTTAATACATCTCTTAGCACATCTTTTCCTAAAGAGCCTAAAACTGGGTAATCTCCTAAATCGGCATATCTCATAGCATAAGCAATTACCTTATAAGGCTCATTTTTAATATGATGTTCTCGATCAAACCATATATATTTAGCCAAGTATTTTATCTTTTCTTCATCGATATACATCGTATTACTTCTTCCTTGCTATCATATTAAGATAATATTGTAATAATATTATCTTAATATTATTACAATATCTAAACAATATTGTTAAATACTTTAAACCTTATATATTGATTAATGCCCATGCCTATCCGAGCAGCTTCGTTTCGCACTTTTTCTAGTTCATCTTCTGTAAAATAGAGCAAAAAGGATTTGTTGCGTTTTGTTTTTTTATTTACTATCTTTGTTTCAGAGGTTTCTCCTCTGGCCGAGTTTAAAAAATCCTCCTCGTTTTTTTGGCTACTTATCTTTTTGAAACCCATTTATTATCCTTGTATAATTTTTTCTTTTGCTATTTCTAGTAATTCGTTATAAAAACTATTAAAGTCCATCAAAGCTTTATCATCTTTTTGACAAAATTCATCTAAGCTTTTACCATGAGTAACGGCTTTTCTATAGGCCTGTCTTTCATAAATTACGGAGTTTAGCACATAGATATCGTCCAAGTTTTTTTCTTCCTTGGTCTCTGATATATATTCTTTTAAGCTTTCTAATTCTTTAATTAAAAAAGGATTTGGAGATACTCGATTTACTAATATTAGAATTAATAGATTTTCATTAAAGGTTTTTACCTCATTGCTAATATCTATCATGTGATCTAAAACACTTACATCGTATTGAGAGGGTAGGGTGGGTATTATAATAATATTAGAATTAAGCATAGCTTTTCTCATCTCTTTGCTATCTCTCCCTCCTGTATCAACTACAATACAATCGAATTTTGACTTCATGCTTTTAATTTCATCGCCTAATCCAAGACCAGTCTTTGAGACACTAGAAAACAAAGGTTTTAAATTTGATTGACTTCTGATGTCACAAAATACTTCTGTTGATTTTTGAGGATCCGCGTCAATCAATAAAACACTATCGCCATCTTCTGCTAGCTTAGCGGCCAAATTAACGGCAAGCGTAGTTTTGCCACTACCGCCTTTTTCATTTACAATAGATATTACCATTTAATCTCCATTCAATAGTTAAAAGATATTTTAATAATATTTCTTCAATATTAAAAAGATATTTTTATCATATTATAGTATATTTTTCTATAAATATAGTTGTTTGATTGGAAAAATTTGGATTTTTTGCTTTAAATTAATCAAAAATGAATTTTAAAATATATTCTATTATAAAAATATTGAGAGCAGGGGAGGGCGTTAACTTTCTATACTTATATCAAACTATTATAGACTGTCAGCTATTGTTTATTATTAATACTTACTTCTTAAAGTATGATTAGACGCATGTTAAAAATAAAAAAAGATATTAATTAAATATCTATTAAATATAATATAGATATTATAATAATATTATATTGCTTTTTAGTGGAACAATAGAAACTATTCATGGAAAAGAGTCCTTGACAGGTATTATCTGAAGTTGTCCAATTTTTGCATATCTTTAATATTCTCCTCCTTAATACAACTTATTAGTCTAATTTATTACGGTTAGCACAAGGGCTGCCGTAAAGTCAGTTATCTATCTACTCCAATTTACAAATACCACAAGCTATATGATCGATGTAGAGTTTGAGGGGTGAGCGAAGTTTTATCGCAATATAGTATAATCTGTTCATTGTTTATAAAAAAAGGATATATAATGGCACAAAACAAAAATATACCATTTTTATATACGCAATGGTGCAAAATATTAAAAGGTATACTAAAAAACAAAAACGTTGAAAATCTAGACGATATACCTACTGGCTCAATACCTATGTATTTTCAAGAGTACATTTTTAGAACTTTACAAGATGGCATTAAACACAAAACGCATTTTTCAAAGCAATTACAAAAAAATCCAAAATATAATCATTTCAAAGAAGCAATAGGCAACATAAAAGATATGGCAGAAAGCGGGCAAACTTTAACCCAATATCTCTCAAAAGGTATAGTAAAAAATACAAAAAAGCCAGATAAACTATTAAATGATTGGGGCATTATTCACTTTCACTTGTCTAACGATATACAAAATGATGGTTTTTGCAAAAGAACAAAAGAACTGCTTTTTGCATATAGAAATTTTAATAACCCCACTGATATATATTTTTTAGATATATTTGAACACGGGCACTGGACTAAAAAGATGATTGTAGAAATTATTCACAGTAATTGGCCAAAGGCAATAGCGCCTTTTAGAGTGGAATGTATGGATATAACACATAATCCAACAGATGATGAAATTAAGTCGCTAAGGGGTGCAAATATTAATTCAGCTATAAAACTTAATGATGGAACGGTGTATATGGCGATCGGTGGAGGAATGACTATGCTTGGGACAAATATGTGGTCTACTTTAAATCAAAATTCTACGTTAAGATTTTTCATAGATACAGAAAAAAAGTTGGTTGATGAATTTAAGATCTCTGCCGAAGCTCTATCGTTAGTTTTTGAGAACAAAAAATTAACGATTAAGTTAAAAGATAAAAATATAATGGCTATTCAAAGTCCTTACGATAATCTATTAGAACAATTATAGTATTTTTACTAATGACTCTGGATTGATAGAGTATATTACTATGAATCAATATATACTTCGGTGATAAGCGTTATATGTGTGTAAATTGGTTTTAAATAGTGCTTAAAAGCATTTAAAATGAGAGTAAAATTTAATTTCACATTAGCACTCTCACTTTAAATGCAAAATACTCTCATTCTTGATGTGCGAATTGTTAAAAAATTTCTAGCTCCTTGTAAATATTGACTTTGGGTCGCAAATCCCATTTCCCCACCATGATACCCAAAATGTCCTACCAAGCTTCTTCCACCTTGAAAATCCGCATCAATATCTCTATGTCCACCGAATCCTTGAAATCCAATATTATTGTCCATACCCGGCCGGCTTGAACCACCGCTTTCAACAACTCCCGGTCGATTACCAGTCCAACCGCCAGATCCACCACCTTTACTTCCACCACGACCAACACTTGCTAAACGTAAAAATATAAAAATTAAAATAGCGAATTTTAGGGGATTGAATATATTTTGTATTGAAAATCAGGATTTTCAATTTATTTTTTATAGAAACACGGTAAAAAGGGAATTTGTAAAATTATAGATCTACGAATTTAAGTTTTGGAAGCTTAAAGTTTGTAATTCCGTTTAAGAATTGAGAAGAATTTGATTAATTTTAGTTGTTTTCTTAAAAAGATTATCTACATACAATAGATGCTGCCTGTTTTTTATAGTAAGATAATAGTATTCTTATTAGTATTGATATTTATCCTACTTTATTATATAATACTTTTGAACACAAAAGGATCAAAAAAATGAATTTAGTATCTAATGAAAAAAATAGATCAACAAAAATAAGTATCACACTTGATTCTTATCTAAAAAAAGAGATTGATAATATCTCTGCTGAGTTAGGAAAGACTAGAAGTGGTCTAATTTCCGATGCAGTCGAGTATTATCTTGATTTTTTAGATATGACAATAGCCAAAAGGAGGCTAAATGATACTTCAGATGAAGTTATATCAGCCAAAGAGATGGAGAATTTCGTAAATGGAATGGACTCTAAACTATAAAAGCAGTGTTAAAAAAGATTTTAATAAAATAGGCTATATAGAAGCCCAGAAGATTATTAGTTTATTAAATAGTTTTATTGAGAACTTTTCTGAAGAACAAGAGAAAATCCTTCTACAAAAAGAGACTATCAAGAAACTAAAAGGCGATATGGAAGGATGTTATAGACTAAGACTTAGAACGTATAGAGTTATCTATAAAAAGAATTTAGATGAGCTAATAATCTTGGTTATAAGAGTGGGACACAGAAAGGACGTTTATGAGTAATTAAACAGAAATGACTTGGCTTAACGAATTAGAGAAAGAGCAAAAAGCAATTAAACAGGCTAGTGCAAATTTAGATAATCTACTAACATCTTTATTTAGCGAAATAAAATCTCTCATTAAAGTAAATTTCCCGTTTTCAAAGCTCGTAAAACCAAATTGTACAATAGATTACAAACACTATTTGCTTTTCTCAACCAATAAAGAATTAAAGCGAAGCAAATATATCAGTTCGATTGATTTTAATTTTGGCGAATTTAAATCAGATTATTTTATAATAAAAATAGAGTCGAAATAGATATTAGCTAGTAAATGGTAAGCATGCAAAAGATTGGGAAAGCGGCTATAAGATATTTTTAGCTTATAGACACGGCGACAGTTTGCCGGGATTTAAGCATACTGAAAAAGGCTATGTTTATAATGTTAAACCAGTGCCGATAACAAGCAGAGAACTC
This sequence comes from Campylobacter sp. RM16192, assembly GCF_004803855.2. Lineage (NCBI taxonomy): Bacteria > Pseudomonadati > Campylobacterota > Epsilonproteobacteria > Campylobacterales > Campylobacteraceae > Campylobacter > Campylobacter sp. RM16192. The sequence continues at coordinate 13,655 of NZ_CP012553.1, forward strand.
TCGATGCTCTCTTACAAATATGTTAGAAATGTTAAAGAACGCCTAGAAGGATTAGTTCCCGGATATTTAAGATAATCTGGAACGTATTTTGCTTAAACCTTTTTAAGCTAATTAGAAAGGTTAAGCTATGATAACTTCAAATTTAAACTACTCTCGTCAAATTTTAACTGCGCAGAACTCGGCTATATCTCCATTAAATTCAGTAGCGACCAAATCTACTGATTTAAATTTCGATTCCGCACTAGCAGCCAAAGAGAACAGCTCAAGCATTTATACTAATTTTACAAAATTTGGCTTTAAGGCTGACGATAAAGGATTTCTTGAACCTGATTTTAATCAAGCGGCAGGCATACCAAAGGCTGTTAAAATTCACGTAAAGACACTTGAACAAATAAGCCAATATGCTAATAAAACAAATTCGGGATATAGTCCCGTTGAAGCTATGTCAAAAGCTTGGAATTTCTTTAGCAAGCTTGTTAGAAATCAAGAATATTTAAGCGGAGAGAGATTATTAGGCAAAGATGATTTAAAGACTATGCCAATATCTTACAATTCAACGGGTTCAATACTAGGAGATTTAATAAGCGTGCAATATGGATTAGATGAGAGTATAGCGGCAAGCCAAGCTAATCAAATATCACCAATGACCAATGATGAGTTAGATAACGGATATACGGCTGTAAATTTCTCCGGCTTAGCCAGAAACTATTCAAATGAGTATTTTGATTCGGCTAAAAAGATAAAAGACGATAATAAGACGACTATGGGCGATGCTTTCGGCGATGAACCAAGCCATCAAGTATCAATAGCTCAGATGTTCGCTCACTTTATTAGAACGGATACTTTTGAGTGGGATTATGACGGAAATAGAACCCAAAGAGTTAAAGCATATTATGATTTCTTAAAGAGCGGTAAGAGTATTCAAGACTTTTTAGGAGCAGATAGATTAGCAAATCTAAGAGCCGAATATACTAAAGAGGTTAGTTTGGAGAAAATGGACTTAGCCAATAAGATGTTTGATGAGTTTTTAGAGAGCTTAAACAAATTAAATAGAGAGTTTTACCAAAAACACCAAGCTTTAATAGACAACTATGACTTCACCAAGACCTTTGAGAAAAAAGCTAAAGTAGAATTCCCGATAGGTAGAAGCTTAAATTTAAACATATAAAATTTAAATTTGGTGTATGCCTTTTAAATTTTATAGCCTTTTCGTATCTCTCTACACAACTAGCCCAACTTAATTCTTGGCTTGCAAGCAAAATATTAACGCTAGTTTGATAGTTGTTTTCTTTTAGTAGTTTTAACGTTTTTATAGGAGTTATAGCTGTTCTGAAAGTACCTTCAATAACTATTTTTATCGCTCTTTTTAGCATATATTCTGTTGCTTCTGCTATAAAATTAGATGTTTTATCCTGTGAAGTTTTATCGTTTTGAATTTGAAATTTGTGATAATGAAGATGATATTTTCTAAACTCGTCTGCATTAACTACTAAAATATTGTAACCGCTAGCATCTTGTATTTTTCAGTAAGTTTAGATTTACCTGCGCCGGGCTGTCCTCCCAATACATAGCCGATAGGATTTAGCTGCGTTGTGATATTACTATCAATAGTTTTATGCCAAATCCATTCTAGCAGCTCATTCATACTATTTTTCTCTTGCTTTTTCGATTTTTTCAATAAATTTTAAAGTTCCTTTAAAATCAATAAGCTCTTCGCTTGTTCTATATAGAAAATTTCGTAGTTTTTTACATTTTTTTATTGTTTCTTCATCCTCTATTTTGCAAATCGCCATCACGTAAGCGTTCTCTTCTATCAAAATATCTTTTTCTGCGATAGTTGCCATATTAGCTTTCCTCTTTTTAGGCTTTATTGCTTTTAGCCTCTTTGTTTTTATATTTGATTATATCAAGAGCTTGCTTTATGTAAGGTTCATATTTTCTAACTAATTCTTCATTTAGCTCAAGCAAATCGAATAAACTGTATGATGTTTTTACTTCTGATATTTTGGGCATTTATTTTGATTTTAAAAAAATTAATGTAAAAATTAATACTAATTTATTCATCTTCAGCCACTCCCTCAAGTCTAACTCTTAAAATTTGTGAGTATAAAAAGCTGTGTTGTCTCTCTTTGGTCTTTAGATATAATCTCTCATTTGTCATATCATGAACTGTTCCGACAAAGGGCTCTTTGTCAATAGTAGTATAAAGAATAATTGTTTTCTTGTTTAAAAAAGCCTCTGTTAGCAATACCATTTTCTCTTCTTCGTCTATTATGCAAGAAATGTTGGCAGTATCATCTTTTTTGGAAAGAGCGGTAGAGTGTTCTGAGATAAAAAATCCCATCCACTTAGCCATACCTCTATCTATGTATTCTCTTGCCGATTTATAAGGCAGATAGCTTCTATCTATCATATCATCCCATCCATTCCGCCACAGTGCCCACCGATTAGCTTGCTTCGCTCTTTTACTCTTGAGCCTTCCATGAGAGAAGTTGTTTTTTGAATAGAGAGATATCCAAAGCGATCTCTAATATGATCAATGGCTCTTTCTAGCTTATCTCTCTTTTCTATGGCTTTTATATCATCAAATATAGTAAAAACAAATCGGCTTTCATCAGTAAGGTTGTCATATTTAACACCTATATTCCTAACAGCTCCTCCTTTGTATTTACTTCTAAAAAGAGTAAGCACATGATTAGTGAGTTCTTCTGTGCTTTGAGTAGGATTTACCTTCATGCTTGTGTTAATAGACCTCATTTGCTCTTCATAGCTAAAGCCTACATGAATACCCACTACAGTTGCTTTTTTATGGATACGACGAAGCCTTGTTGCTACTTGTTCAGCCATCTCTTTAAGAACTATCTCGATTTCATATTGAGCAGTGTAGTTTCTTGGCAGTATTTGAGAGTTTCCTATTCCTTTAGATTCTGGGGTATATCTGTTTGATAAACTACTCTCATCAACACCGTTAGCATGAAACCAAAGCTGAACACCTATAATGCCAAATTCTCTCTTTAATCTATCCGGATCTGTATTTGCCAAATCCCTTATAGAGTAGATACATAGCCTATTTAGTCTTTTAGCTGTTCTTCCCCCTATTCCCCAAAAGTCTGTAAGGTTTGGTATATTCCATACCTTGCTCTCTACATCCTCATAGGACCAATTGGCTCTCATGTTCTTTGTCTTTTTGGCCTCATTATCAAGTGCTAATTTTGCTAAGAGAGGATTGGCATTACTCATACCTACCGTTGAAAAAACTCCAGTGCTTTTCCAAATTTCATGCTGGATCTTAGAGCAGATAGTATCAAGCTTTTCATATCTACTCATCCTTTTATCTTTTATAAAATAATCAAGTGAGCTTGTTAGATCCACAAAGCCCTCATCAATAGAGTAAGGATAAATTTCATCATCGGCTGCAAAGTTTTTAAGCACCTTTTGTATCTTTAGGTTTTCCTCTATATAAAGCCCCATTCTGGGAGTAACTATGAATGTCTTTGCCGCCCAATCCTCGATATACTTTACATACTCTCTTGTGATAGGGATGTTTTGCCTACTAGCTTTTTCGTAGCTAAATTTTCTTGTTTTAATATCAAAGGGCAGATCTTTGCTTCTGCCAACATTATTTTTACCAAAAACCTCTTTAAAGGTTGGAGAACTAGCAAGAATAAGCCCGCTTGAGTTATCCGAACGACTCATAACACAAAGAGAGGCTGTAAGAGGGTGAAGCCCTCTTTTTACACACTCTACACTTGCATAAAAAGACTTCATATCGATAAAGGCTATATCAGAATGAGGTTCTTTTGAATAATCAATCTGTCCCATAACACTTCTCTTTTTGTTACTCTCTTTTAACTATATTGTCTAGTTAGTAATCGCTGATATCACTATCTACCGGCTTATAAGTTTTTAAAAATCCGGAGTCAGGGCGTTGCAGTTTAGATTGATCTAAATCCAATAGATTCATTTTAGCCATCTCTGAAATTTTAAGATTAAGAAGATTGATGTCTACTTCAAGTTCATCTGCAAGCTCTTTGTCGTTCTGGGCATATTTAATCATACTAATAACGTCTTCATCAGGAATTAAAAGATGAGCAGCAAAGATATTTGCTTCGATCTCATAGCGATTAGTTGGACTAAATATCTTACTCTCATGAAAGGTAGCACCCTTAATACACTCTTTTCGGTGAAGCTGATCATGTCCTATCTCATGAGCAAGTACAGTCTTTCTTAGACTTCCTGCATTGTTTGGTAAGAAGATAAACCGATTCCTAAGAATTACCCTATACATTCCAAGTAGCGACTCAGTTGCGGCCATATATTTTAGATGGATATTAAGGCATGAAATAAGATCGTCAGGATCTCTTGTTTGATACTTTCTTACAAGGCGATTAGCCTTATCATAAATCCATTTATTTGTCATAATAAGGCCCTATTTCTTACGATTTGCATATTTTTTATTTTCTAGTTTGGATTGCCAATAAGCTTCTTGGATTGCTTCAAACAAAGCGTCTTTATCTTCTTCAGGAAGTTCTCCTCCTGCAAATAGTCCTGTCATTGACTTAAGAAGTGATTGAGCATCCTTTGTTCCTTGATATCCAAAGTGTTCAGTAGAATTCATAATAAAATACTCTTCTTCGGTAAGTAGGTAGTTTACATTTACTTCAAATATCTCCGCCATCTTTTCATAAACTTCCATCTTTCTTGGCCTTAAATCCTTAGCTTCATAGTTGCTTACCGTTTTTGATGTTGTTCCTAGAATACTTGCAAGTTCTCTTTGAGTAAGACCCTTTTTCTCCCTCAATGTCTTTATCTTTTCCCCAAAACGCATTTTATGAGCCCCCTACTTTGGTAGAAACTAAATTTACACAAGAAAGTAAAACCTCAATAAAGGAAATTTACTTTCTTGTACTCTATTCTAAATAGAAATTAGATTACTAGAATTATAAATTAAATTTCTATAGAAGTCAAGAAAAGTTTTGAATGGTGATACAAGGCAAGACAAGCATATCAAAAAGAACAGAGTGCGAACAAATTTTAATCGTTGTTTTTGAGTAGGTGAGAGGATGGAATACTTTTTGCTAAATTATAGATGATGCTTTGCTTTTTTAATAATTATTTTATTTTTCTCCAAAATGATTCACTCAAAAGTAGTAGAGTTAAAATCTATCAAGGTTTTAAAATTTAAAGTAAAAAATATTACTTTTTTACTTCTATCAAACAAAAAAGATTTAAAATTTTATGCACAAAATTTTACAACTTTTTGTGTGGTTTTTTGTACGTCTATATAATACAAAAAACTTACGTGTATTTTTCACTGGCCAAATTCTGGCTAGAATTCTGCCAGAATTTGGCCAGTGATTGAGTCAACTTTTTAATATTTTTAAGTTTTTTACACTAAGCTATGTTATGGGAAATTATTTTTCATATCTGCTCAAAATCAAAATCCGCCCTCCCCTCTCTCGAAAAACATTCTAAGACCATCAGAAAATAATTATATTCTTTTTAGTTAGTATTTTTACTAATAAGTTATTTATTATTAGTATTTTTACGATATAATAAACTCAAAAAAAATAAATAGGAGCTAGCTATGAAGCTTGATATAAAAGCATGCGAGCAACTAAATATTGATCGTGTAGAACTTGCAAAGATGCTTGATGTTTCGCCTGCTACTATAGCTAATTGGGATAGAGGTAAAAAAATGCCCAAGATGGCAGAGATTGCTTTAAATTTATTAATCGAAAACAGCAAGCTAAAGAAGGCAATAAAAAAATATGAATTGTTTCAAACAAATGACAATACGGTAAATAAATTTGATAATGATATGGCTAGAATAATGTCTTTTGCCGGAATGATTAAAGCACAATTTCAAAGCATAGACGACTTCAAGAGCCATAAGATACAAGACAACGAATATATGCTAAGCAGATACGGTGAGTAGATTTATGGCTAAAATTTTCTTGGATAATAATATCATCATAGACTTTTTAGTAGAAACAAGAAGGTTTAATAAGCAGGCCGTAGAATTGTTTTTAACTTTTACAGAATCAGATACTATTTGCTACTCTTATGGCAGCATTAGTGACATATATTACGTTGCTAAAAAATGTTACGACGTAGAAGACAAAATGATGATCAGTTTTTTCAAAGCGCTACTAGAGGCAGATAATTTTGAGTGTTTATCTCTTTCAAAAAATGGACTAATAAGCTCTTTTGAATATGCTACTCAACTGAACCTGCAAGGAAATCAAATAGATATTGAGGATATCACACAATACTTTTGCGCCAAAGAGAATGGTTGTGACGTAATTTATTCAAATGATAAAAAATTTCCCCAACTAGATATCCTCATAAAGAGAACTTCGCCAGAAATTCTTGATTATGTACCGAATGCAGCAAAAAACTAATATGCCGATACAATCATCTTATCAAAACCCTCCGACTTTCATATTTAAAAACAAACAAAAATATGGAAAGATAGAAGAGGATAATTTTTATATTTACAATGTAAAGTTAGACGACTACGCTTTAGACAATAGCAAGCTTCATCTATTCTACGATATATTGCCTGAAGGCGCAGACCTCTTAATTATGCGCAGATTTTTTAATCCAAAAAGCGATTTGGAGCTGTTAAAGCATCTTAACAATACCATAGGGGACTTTACTTTCTCATCATCAAATTTATATAAAGGCGAAGAGATTAAATTTTCAGATATTGATACAAGAGATTTTGATTTTCCAAACGAGATAAAAGCGGATATAAATATTAGCTCTCAAGTTTTATTTGTAAAATCAGACTCAAAGCCGCCTAAGCAGCAAAAATTATCCCTTCCCGGCTATCAACATAAGCTTCAAGCGGTTATTAAAAATAATATCATTTCCGAGAGTTACGGCGATTTAATTTTAAAGCCCGCTAATGATTATGAGAACTTAGCAATTAATGAGCATTTACATACGACTTTTTTAAAAGAATTCGGTTTTGAAGTTCCGTATAATGGACTAATCTATCATAAATATTACGACTTTTCGCACTATGTCGTTAGAAGATTTGATTTTGATGCCGATAAAAACAAGATAAGCCAAGTTAGCCTCAATGCCTTTATGCAAAGTTCTGATAAATATGAAGGAACTATTGACAAGATAGCAAAATTCTTAAACGAAGAAAACTGCCTTGATGAAGATGAAAAGATTAAATTTTTAAAATACGTCTTCGCCAACACTTTGATGTTTAATTCGGATTTTCACAAAAAGAATATCAGCTTTTTTGTAGATGGCAAAAATTTAAAGCTTACGCCCGCTTATGACGTTATAAACACATTTCCTATTACTAAGATGTTAAACGAGCAAACAACACTGCCTATTAACGGCAAAAAGAGTAGCATTAACATAGCCGACATAATAGAGATAGGCAAAAAATTAGGCATTAAAGACGAAAATCGTCTAGCTAGTGAGCTTGAGAATATGATAGAAATTTATAAAACAAGATACCCTGAGTATCTTGCAAGGCTAAAAGATATAAAAGGCATAAAAAACTACGAAAATTTTTTTAGAAAGTTACTACAATCTTACAGTATTCAAATCAGAGGCTTTGAGAAGAGATCCAAAACATGGAAGCTATAAATATTTTTGACAACAATACTCCTGTTGGAGTTCTAAAAATATCATCTCATGGCAAGAATGAAACCTACTTCTTTGAATATTGCAATAGCTGGATTTCTTCAGGATACGAGATAGATCCGAATTTGCCGCTCACAAAACAAAATTTTATATCTAAAGAAATTTGGAGTGTTTTTGAAGATATTAGTCCAGGAATATGGGGTAAAATAATTCAAACTAGAAAAGCAGGAAGCAATTTAACTACAAGCGAATATATGCTTGGAGTGAGCGATTATTTCAGGATAGGCTCATTAAGGCTGATGGTTGATAATGTGTTTGTTTCGCCTACGTCAGACACTCCAAAGCCTACTAAACTTAATGAGCTTTCAGCCTCTATCATAAACATAGAAAAAGGCGAGAGCGCTCCTGAAGATTTAAAAAATTTAATCGAACCCAGCGGAAGTCTTGGCGGTGCTAGACCAAAAGCTAGTATTATGAAGGATGGATGGCTATATATTGCCAAATTTCCGTCCATAAAGGATGAATACAGGCAGATAAGCAGATGTGAAAAGACTATGCTAGATGCTGCAAAGATAGCAAAAATAAATGTCTGCGAGAGCGAACTATTTGAAGTTAAGAGCGGCACAGGATTGCTTGTAAAAAGGTTTGATAGGAATGAGGAAGCAAGGATTCCGTTTAAATCGGCTATGACAATGCTGGGAGTTAAAGAAGGCATTAGTAGCGAGAGTAAAAGCTACTGTGATTTAGCCTTTTTACTAGACACAAAGAACAAAAAAGAGCTTTTTAGACGAATGGTCTTTAACGGGCTTTTTGGAAACACTGACGACCATCTAAGAAATCACGCAATACTTTATGATAAAGACACAAAGAGTTGGAATTTATCTCCTGCTTTTGATATAACCCCTGAAACCATATCTTATTCTAAGCAAAACCACGCTTTAAATTTTATAGATTATAAAAATTTACCGGACATAAATCTATTTGATTCCATCAAAGAATTCTTTGAAGTAAGCAGCTCAGATTTTAAAGAGATTTTATCAGATATGTTTAATGCCAGAGAGCAGTTTGAAACTATTGCGAGAAGCAATGGAGTTAATTCAGACAACTTAAAGATGTTAAAAAATAACTATATGCAAAACTTTCGGAACTTATAGTAGCCTGCACTAAACTCCAATTATTTATTTAAAGATCAGAAATAATTTTTGTAATACCTTAAGCCTTGAGTAAAATTTTTTAAATCTCTTCTTGAGTAGAACCTAAAATCTCTATAAGAGCCGTCTTTGTCGTCTTGACTATAAACAAAATGCACTCCGCCGCCATTAGCTTCTTCAAAAATCTCTTTAAACTCTCTATTGTTAGTGTTATTAATTACAGAAAAAGCCCACTTTTCATATTCGTCAAATTCGTTGCCTATTATCTGCTCTTGCTCATACCAGCTTAAATCCAGCAGCTCTTCATCAGTTCCTCTTGGAAGCTCATTTATAAACTCATATAGCGGTCTAATGGCATAATATTCTTCTAAAGCTTCAAATGACGGCTTCTCTTCATAGTAAAATATCTCATCTTCATCAAGCTGTTTAAATATTTTATCTATGTTATTGGCAAATTCCTCATACTCCTCAAAAGTATCAAGGACTAAAACGCTATGTATATATTTAAAAGTTTTTATTTTGTCTGCATATTTTGACTCAAGCAAGTCTTCTTGGTCTAAAAAAGCAGCATAATATAAAGCCTCTTTAACAACGTCATATTCTGCATTTTCTCCGGATTTAGAGTGTATGATATTTCTAAGAAAAGCCCTTTCTTCCTCATACTCTTCGATGATTTCTCTGTAGTAATTTTTAAACTTTAACATTTTTGCCCTGCTCGTTTTATTCTTTTGAAAGCTTTTCCATATATTTCATCAAAGCTTCTAGCTTTTCTTTAGATGCGCTTTTCGCAAACGCATTTAGCTTTTTGCGCATAATATTAACTTCTGAGTTCTTTTTTGCCTCTTTCTTAAGCTCAAGCTCTTGTAGCAAAATTTCAACCACTTTTTCAATCAAGGCATTACCAAATTTTAAAATTTGTTTTTGGTCGTAATCGTTTTTTATAACGTTTTCATTATACTCATTATCTATATCTGGAATTTCATAAAAAGTGCTTAATTTCAGCCCAAAATCTTTTGCTATTGCCCTTGCATTTTGATAAAAATTTAAATTAATTAACGCTCTAAATAACAATAATTTGCACAACTTACTAAATTTTTCAGAAAGCTCATCATCTTTTTTTAGCCTATATATCTGTTTTGTTGATAGTCCGTAATCAACTATAAGTATTTTTTCTTCTTGAATTAGCTTGTAAGACAATATGCTGCTTATAACCTTTTCCGGAGGCAATGCCACCTGTTTAGAAACATAGTTTATAGAAGTTAAAATTTCAGCTTCCTCTTTATTTAAATTCTTCTCTTTTTTATTTTTCATCCCCTTAATTTGAAAAAATAGGTTATTAAATTCTATATTCTTTCTCGCATCGCTATAAGAATCTGAAAAATAATCTTCTTTGGAGTATTTATTTAAATGCAAGAATATGGCTGAAAAAAGAGCTTCTACTTGAGCAAAATCAGATAACTCTGATCTCAATCTGTTTTCGTCAAATGCTACCAAGTATCTGCTATATAAAGGCATATCACTATTAATTATCTGCGCAGGCACGGTAGTGATTTTTGCGCAGCCCTCCATACTGTTAATGACATTTACCGCCCTTAGTCTTCTTCGCCCGGATATTACCTCTAGCGTGTTGTCATTAACTTTGGCAAAAATTAGAGGAACTAAAATGCCCTTTTCTTTAATGCTTAATACTAAAGATTTAAAAGCTCTGCTCTCTTCAAAATCGCCGTCTAGCCTTCTGTCTTTTAGCTTATCGAGTATCTTGTAGTTGGCAAGATTGATTTGAACTATATCGTCATTGGTAAATTTCATAAAATATCCTTTTTTAATAAAATAATATTTAAGATTATATATTTTACAATATATTTTTTAATATTTATAAATAATTTTAAAAATATTAGTATAATTGTATAAAAATATCAATGATATTAAAAAACTATTTATTGAGGGAGATGCATTGTCCGTTACAGAAAACAATCAAGAAAACACTCTTTTAGAAGAAGATAAAGAAAACAAAACATTTCAAAACCAAAAAGGCAGACCTACTGTAGATGAAGAAGACAAGAGAACTGAACAAATAATAATCTATTTAACTAAAAAACAAAAAGAAACACTAAAAAATAAAGCAAAAAAAAATAACTTATCAATATCTAAGTATGTAACTATAAAAATTTTTGGACTTGAATAAAATTTTATTAACAACTAAATTTTTAGAAGCTTGAACCTATGGAAAATTATAAAGATTATAGACGAATAATATTTTTGCATTTTGTGATTATTTATATAGTATTTTTTTATTTTATATATGTATACTTATTATATATTACAAATTTTATAGACCCGCCTATAGATTTCTTAATAATCGGATATATATTACTAACTGCCATGGGTTATCTATGCATGATAGATCGTGAGCATAGCTTAGATACACATATATACTTCAAAAAAACAATCAGTTTTATTGCAGCCACATTAACAATGGCAATTCTTCCTGTTATTTTAAATTTTTTGATGGAAGTATTTTTTCAAATTTTGAATTTTTTAATTTTAGATCATAAATAATATCTTATAGTTTTTGATTTTTCACCGCCGAAAATATAAATTCTTAGAATACCTTTTGCGATTTTTTAAAAAAAGGTCGTAGCTTTACGAGGTTGAAAAATTTTTGTGGCAATTTTTAAAAATCAATCCGGATAAATTTATGCTAAAACGCCTTTTAGATTTTATGCTCTTTTAAAATTTCTATCGATTATATATTCTAGTTGGTTCTGTTCAAGTTTAAAATTAAAAAATGAAATTTACAAAAAAATCATTCTACTTTTAAAAAACTTAACAAAAAGACGAAGTATTTTTGTAAGTTGCAAATATAAACAAATACAGCTAAAGTTCGATTTTATCGTGATTAATGCTGTATTTGTTTTAAAAAATAACTTGTATTAAAAAAGCAAATTTTTTTAAAATTTTGTAGATTATTATATAAGGCTAATAAAACCTTTTTTTCCCTTAAAGGCATATCCTACTTTGTCAAAAAATACACTACGGATTATAAATCCCACATCTTCGTCTGTAAAAACATAACCATTTAAATTCTCATTTAAGAGCTTTTTATATGTTTTGTTAAATTTCTTTACAGGCATATCTTCCTCTATAAAAGAGTTTTTTAGGGCAATAAAAGCTTTTTCTTTATTGTTTTCAATATTTAAGAATTTTTCTAGCAACTCTTTTCTTACTTTTATTACATTAAGTGGTTCAAGAGAAAAAAACTTCTCTGGAGTTGCCAGAGGAAGCATACATTGCCATCTATCCCCGCTATACTCGATTAAAAAATCCCTAATCAGTCTTTCGCTAGCGTTCATATTAATAGCTGCTAGTTCTTCTTTTATTTGAAGTGATAACACACTGATAGATAAATACTCATTTTCTTTTAAAAGCTTAATAGCGGTATCAGATATCAGATTGCTCTTGTTGATGCGATGAGATTGCTTTATGACAGAGACATTTACAACTACTCCATCATTAATATTTATCTCTTCAGGCAATACACCATAAGCCCATTTTTTCATATTAAATTCACTAAGTATTTGTAAAATTTCTTGCTCGGTAGTATTGATTGCATCTTTAATTTTATAAACTAAAGTTGAACGCATTACAGAGCTTTCTAGTTCTAAAATGTTTAAAATTTCCTCAATTATCTTGTCTTTGTTGCTAGTAATCTTCATTTTCCACACTTAAATAAGTAATTAAATCCTCATTAGATATCTTATCATTTACAACCACATTAGAAACTGAATCTTCTAGATCAACACTATCCAATAGTAAATTTTCATACTCTTTTAAGTCAAAATGAGAAGTATCGTCTTCGTCCCCTACTTCGTCATAGCACTCTTGATCTTCATTACTTTGCTCATAATGACAATCTTCTGCGTTTAATTCTTGACCTTTAAGATACTCATGCAACACAAAATCATCTAGATTCCTATCGGTATGTAGTAGATCACCATGGATATCATGAGATAATTCTTTCTTGTCTGTCTCAATATCGACAATAAATACTTGGTTTTCTTTTGATTCAATAGCCTTTGTAGCTTGGTTTTCAAGCGTATCTTCTTCCTTCTTTTCCTCTATTTCAATATTGTTAATATGAAAAAAGCCATTAAAAGGATATAAGTCCGGGCGTTCTTTTGCTGATGGTAAAACTATATAATCGCTATCTTCTATCTTGTAATATTTTTTTTCAGGGTTATATTTCTCTTTGCCTTCTGGCTGCTTAATTTCAACTTCTTTCACTTGATGCCTTCTTTCGTCTTAAGTATTCATTATATGAACATTGAGGTATATCTTCGTATGGAAAATCATCATTTTCTTTAACAATATATTTTTTGTTTTTAATTAGCCTTGAAATATATTCCATTTGTGCTACCCAAATTCCATAAGCAATATCGCGCGAGAAGTCAGCCCTTTTAAAGCCGGCATCCATCTTGCCACAATAGTAGTTTAAAACGCTTAGGTCTTCTCTTTTTGATGTATCAACCTCTTTTGTTCCAAGTCCTGTCTTGCTTATAATAAACTCAGGAATACCAATAAACAAAAAAAAGATAAGATAGAAAAACTTTTCAAAAATTTTTGCAATCATTTTTAACTCCTTTTTAAATTACAATCGAAAACGGACCAGGCTTTTCATAGTATGGAAGATACTCATAAGGATAGTTTCTTCCGCCTGCACGATAAAAGTCATAAGTAAAGAAGTTATTTATCGTTACGTCTATCAAAAGACCGTATGTCCCGCTTAGAATTACTGCTAGTTGTATGGTTACGTAAATTGTTGTTTCTATCGCATTAAGAAAAATTCCCAGCGTAGTGTCAAAAAACAGGACAAGTGCCGATGATACAGCCAATATAACAACGTATGTCAAAACTAGCAAAAATATGGTCTTAATACTATATAGAGCATCGTCTTTCCAATTCGCTACTTTTACAGCTTTTACTAGAGAAAAGATTAGCTGAAGTCCAATAGTCATACAAAACCCGGAAATCATAACCCACTTGTCATTATCGACACTAGCATAGGTCATATCTATAAATGTCTTAAATAAAATCAGCATTTGCAAAGCAAACAAGATATGTATATGCAAAGGTCTGCCAAGAATTTTAAAATATAACAACACTCTTGGGTTTTCAAGAAAGTTCATCTTTTATCTCCTTTTTAAAAATTTTAAATATCACATTTTATTTGATAGGCTTTAATTTTTAAATCTGCCATAATTAAATTGAACATAGCATCATTATTTTTCACTTCTTCAGCAGAAAAATCATTATTTTTAAAATTTTCCAAGATCTCTTTAAAATTTTTAGTTTTTTCTTCAAAATTATTTTTTTCATCAACGGATAAAATTTCGGTTTTTTTTATAAACTCAGATATTTTATCAATCACAGAAAATATTTTATCTATTTTTTCTTCTTGAGTTAATAGTTTTTTTTCCATTTTTTGTCCTTTAATTTTTAATATAGAATTATATGTTATATTTTTTAATATTTATTTAATAGTAATTAACATATAAAAAAATATCATTTTATTAAAAATTATGATATAATTCCAAAAGCAATCATTTTTATATGATCTTTTTTTAAAATTTTATTCAAGGATAAAAA